>JARFXR010000004.1 GCA_029194535.1 Nitrospira sp.
ACGGGATCAGGCCCGCTGGAATAGGTCGTCGAGACGACTGTATCGAGCGGGATCATTGATGTCTCTCGACCATTCAATGTTCGAACATAGATCTTGCTGATATCGGCCGGGCGCGATCGATACTGGGGCTCGGCTTCGGTCTGCACTCGATAGACACGACCGAATTTCACAAAATCGTTGATGTACAGGTTGCCGAAATAGGCCTGAAGCGTGTCGAACACTTCGGAGATGGGCACACCGAGCGCCTTGGCCCTCTCTCGATTGATCTTGGCGTGCACGCGAGGCGCGCTCACGCGAAAACTGGTACTGACCGCTCCGATCGCCGGATCCTGGCGTGCCTTTTCGACGAACTCCTGAGCGACCGCGCCGAACTGCTGAAAATCCCCGCCGCTCGGATCTTGTAGCTGCACGGAAAACCCGCCGGTGGCGCCCAGACCCCGGATCGAGGGAGCATTAAACGCCAGGATCAGCGAACCGGGTATCTTCGCAAACTCTCCGAACGCGCTCCCAATCAACGCCTTGACATGGTCCTGCTTGCCCTTCCGTTCATCCCAATGTTTGAGGGGCGCGAAGAGAGTCGCCGTATTGGTTCCTCTGGTATTAAAGACGAAGTTCTGTCCCGAGAGCGCTTGTGTTGCATAGATCGCCGGCAAGGTATGGTAGTACTGCTCGATTCGATCGACGACCGCGTCTGTCCGCTTTTTCGACGCCCCATCAGGCAGCTGAACGACGGTAATAAAATACCCCTGGTCCTCTTCCGGTAGGAAGGCCATAGGAATCATCGTGAACAATCTCACGGTGACACCGATCACGACCGCGCACAGCGCGAGCGAGAGCACGATGTGTTTCAACGTGAAACTCACGCCTGTTGCATACCGCTCTTGAACCCACCCGAACATCCGGTTAAACAGCTCAAAGAAGCCTGTGCGTGGCCCATGACTCGGCTTCAGCACGAGGGCGCAGAGGGCGGGGCTGAGCGTCAGTGCGACGAACCCGGAGATCGCGACGGAGACCGCAATCGTGATCGCAAACTGCTTGTACAATTGGCCGGTGATGCCTCCGAGAAATCCCACCGGCACAAAGACCGCGCACAGTACCAGCACGATGGCGATCACAGGGCCGGCCACCTCTCCCATGGCCTTCTTGGCCGCATTTTTCCGTGACAGTCCATTCGCCAGATGACGCTCCACGTTCTCCACGACCACAATGGCATCATCCACCACAATTCCGATGGCGAGCACCAAGCCGAAGAGGGTGAGGGTATTGATGGAGAACCCGAGAACCGCCATTCCGGCAAAAGTTCCGATCAGCGAGACCGGAACCGCCAGAACGGGAATCAATGTCGCGCGCCAGCTTTGAAGAAAGAGGTACACCACCAGGATGACCAAGACCATGGCTTCCCCCAAGGTCTTCACCACTTCCTTGATGGAGACATCGACAAAGCGCGTCGTGTCGTAGGGAATGTCATAGGTGACGCCGGGCGGAAAAATACGACTGAGCCTCTCCATTTCGGCGCGAATTCCCTTGACCGTGTCGAGGGCGTTGGCGCCGGGTAAGAGAAAAGTGAGCAGCAGCGCGGTAGGTTTACGGTTATAGCGGCCTTCGAGCACGTAGGATTGCGCTCCCAACTCGACCCGCGCCACGTCTTTGAGACGAACCATCGACCCGTTCGGCATTGCGCGAACGATCATATCCTCGAATTCGCGCACGTCGGTCATGCGCCCCTCGGTGATGAGCGGAAGCGTGAGTTCTGTAGGAATCGGCATGGGCTCCCGTCCGACGGTTCCAGCGGGAAAGTCACGGTTCTGTTCGCGCACCACATTCGCGATGTCGGTCGGCGTCAGGCCCAACTGCGCCATACGCACCGGATCGAGGATAAGCCGCATGCTGTAGTTCTGCTGCCCGAAGACCTGCGCATCGCCGACGCCGGGCAACCGCTTGATATTGTCGAGGATTCGCAGGATCGCGAAATTCGAGAGGAAGAGCGCATCTTGCTGCGGATCGTCGGAATTCAACACCATCACCGTCAGCAAATCCGGCGACATTTTTTTAACGGTCACTCCTTGACGAATGACTTCCGGCGGAAGCTGCGGCTCGGCCAGCTTCTGGCGATTCTGTGTCTGGACTTGCGCGATATCCACGTTCGTGCCGATTTCGAAGGTGAGCTTGATGGTCACGTGACCGTCGTTCGTACTCGTCGAATCGAAATAGAGAAGGTGGTCGATCCCGGGCAGCTGCAACTCGATGGGGCGGGCGACCGATTCCGCCACGACATCCGCGCTCGCGCCGGGATAGTCGGCTTCGATCTGCACCACCGGGGGAGTGATTTCTGGAAATTGAGCGATGGGCAGGGCCAACATTGCCACCAAGCCCACGACGATGATGACGATGGAAAGGACCGAGGCGAAAATCGGCCGGTCGATAAAAAAACTGAGGTTCATTTCGCCTGTTCCGCGCCGCCGGTCGGCGCCGGCGGCGTATCGGATTGTGTCGAGGCCACCGTGACGGGCTTGACCTGAGCTCCGGGCACGACTCGTTGGAATCCCTCCAACATGACACGCTCCCCGGCATGGAGCCCTTCCTCGATGAGCCACTGGTCTCCTTGCCAATCCGTCGCCTTCACGTCTCGGACCTCGACTTGGTCACCCTGACCGACGACATAGACAACCGCGCCTTTCGGTCCCTGCTGAACCGCGCGCTGAGGAACAAGAATGGCATTGGGTTTCGACACTCCGTGAAAGCGCACGGTCACGAACTGGCCGGGCAACAACACCCGATCAGGGTTCGGGAACACCACTCGCGCTTGCCGGGAACCGGTCTGGACCTGCAACCCGATTTCAGCAAAATCCAACACACCCTCATGCGCATAGGTCGTTCCGTCCACGAAGATCATGGTGCCCGTCAACTTGTAGATTCCCGGGTGCTGAATCCGTTTCGAAAGGGTGTCCCGTCTTCGTTTGAGGAGAAAACTCTCCGGTGCGCTCACGATCACATACATGGGATCGACCTGATGAATGACGGTCAGGAGGTCTGTCTGCGCAGTGACCAATCGCCCTTGGTAGTACCGGGTTCGTTCGATCAAGCCGTCGACCGGAGCCGTGATGACGGTATTGTCCAAATCGAACTTGGCCTTGACCAAATCCCCCTTTGCCGCCTCCAGCGCGGCCCGCGCGGCAAGATCTTCCGCGACTGCATCGTCGACGTCTTTCTGACTGACGGCATCTTCGACGAGCAACGGCTTGACGCGCGCCAGATCTTGCTTGGCTTGGACGAGCCGCGCTTCAGCTTGCGCGACTCGTCCCTTCGCGCTCACGAATGCCGCCTGGAAGGGCACAGGATCGATCTCGTAGAGACGGTCACCTTGCTTGACGTCGCGCCCCTCGGGGAAAAACCGTTGCTTGATGATGCCGGTGACTTGCGGACGAATCTCGACGATACTCGACGCCTCGGCTTGCCCGATAAACTCCGGTTCATCGGGAACAGTCTGAGTGGTGACTTGGACGACCTGCACTTCGGGAATCGGACGAGGCGCGGAGGAGCCGGCTTCGCCTTTGCACCCAAACAAGCCGGATGCTCCGACGAAAAGAGTTACGCCTAACGTGAGTCTCTTGCGGGTCGTCTCATCCATGACATTGCGCACTTGGCAGACTGTGGAAAAACCCTCCGTTCATCCTTCGAGAGCCTCAGGACGAACGGAGCGCTCGCTGCATTTACTGAGGCTTTCCGTTCGTGCTGAGCGTGTCGAAGCACACAAATCGAGTTTTCCGCAGCCAGTTAGACAGGCGCAGTATGGCCTACTGAACTCCCAATCCTCAAGAGCGACGCCGGCAGGCTCACCTACCACACAAAGCTGATGCCGGAAGAGATAGCCGTCAGGCGCGCCTCACCGGTCAAAGGACCGAGAGTCGGGCTAGCTCACGTTCTTCATGACGGTCCGTGACGAACTCGGGACGGGGCGCGTCTTGATGCGCCCGGGGAGGGTGGGTGTAAACATGAGACGCCAGGCGAGACGGTTCGACAGGCTCACCGTCCTGAGTGGTGCCGAAGGACGGGCACGCGGAGCCTGGGGACTGACACCCTTCACCGCGTCTGCGCTGGGTGTCTGTCCCCGTCCGTACAGGCACAGGCACCGTCAAGTGTCTGGATCATCTGGCGCACATCCAGATCCGGAGTCCTCTCGCCGGAGAATCCGATTCGGTTGAAGTACGCGTCGAGATCGATGGGGGTTAAGGGATTCACACGTTTCTCCATTGCTTACGATGCCCATCGCGTCAGCGGTATCTATGCGTGTCGGCGTCATTCGTGTGTCCGGCTCACGTTTGGGGTAACCTGCTGCCGGAGCGTGAAGCGCAGAGGGAACCCGCAAGCTGCCCTTGCGGGGGACCGGTTGACTATGAGGTTAGGCTGCAACAGATACTTTCATTTGCATTCCGCGCCTTTCGCTCCGCATGCTTTGCATTTCGTGTACGGAAACGAGCCTTCTGGACTGCGACCGAACAACAATTCAGCGTTCTCGTAAAAAAGGTGGTAGCAGTAATCGAAAACACCCTGGACGTTTAGCCCGGCGATGCCTCGGTTCTTGGGGTGATCCAAGTGATGGATAAGCGCGTTTGTGTGTTCCCGCAGCTCCGTCAACTCGGGAAACAACCGTGAACGGATTACGTTAATGCCCAAGGTTGCCTCTCGACACTTCGTGCAAGGAGTTGCTGGATCCTCGACGATGCAACTTTGAATCTGCCGCATCAGATACGTATCCGCCGAACGCGTGGCGAGTGCAACGACGTAAGCGCTCGACAGTTTTTCCATCCAATCGCGACCACTTGAGAAGGCGTTGTAAGCTCGCAGTGCAGTAGTTCTCTGGACGATCGCCATTGCAACTTGTACCGCGGGTCCTTCACCCGCTCTCAGGCCGACGGCTTCAATTGGGTGCGGCGAAAAGGCCAAATTGTCAGTGGTCGCGTCCATTTGAAGCATAACGCAAAGCTCAACCGCCGCTGCAAGCAAGCTGCTGAAGCGTTGGGTTAGCCCTGCTGCTTGATGCGTCGCTCATACTCATCATGAGGTCCGATCCAAACCCAAACGAAATCTGGCCCATCCTCAACGGCGAGTGCCCGGTGATGAGGGCCGACCCTAGCGGACCACAGCTTGTCGACTTTCTTGAAGTGCAGCGACGGGTGTGCGGGATTTTCTTTCAGGAGGTCGAAGTTGTGTCGGGCCACTCTCTGGACAGTTTCGGGAAGGTGCGTATAGCAAGTCCAAAACCGAGCCGTTGTGCGATGGTTCACAGGTTCTCGAGCGTCCCCTTGGCTTTCGCTTCGAGTGCCTCATCCACCAAGAAATCCAGCCTCCCAGCCGTAGAGTCGGTTTCGATCTGCTTGTCCCATTGCTCCCAATCCTTTTCCGACAACCACCGGACGAGTTCGGCGAACTCCTCTGGAGGAAGGCTCTCGATTTCTGTCTTGAGTTCGTCTGCCTTTGACATGGGTTTCCCTCCCATCGATGATCTGGAACACCAATTCACCGGCCTGGCTCGAGGAAAGAAGTCATCCTTGTTCGAGTCTCAGTATGCCACGCTCCCATGCTAAGCGCTACACCTCGCGACGCGGCCGGCCTTGAACAGGTTGCCGGCGATTGCGCTGCCCATCTTTCCAAGGCCGATGAATCCCATTGATTCTATCGCATGAACTCCTCGGTTACCGCTCTGCTATGTTAAATCCCAACGATCTTTGGTGGTAGTCTTTCTCCCTCGCTGAGCAGCCGCTCCAGCGTCACTCTGGGACAGACATTGTGCTCAATGTAGGCCAGCAGGTTTGTTCCGACGCCACGGATGAGTCGTTCCGCGTCAGCGTCCAGGCATCGACCCTCATTGTCGAAGACCGTCCTGACATTCGCGATTGAAATCGGCAACGGCAGAACGATCCCTCCGACATGCGAGACTACGCTCCGCAGATGCTCTAAGGATTTCACGGCGCCGATCGTTCCCCCCGCGACGCCCAGTAGCGCGACCGGCTTCCCGGCCAAGGGGGACGGATGACCGAGACTTTCAATAATGTGCTTCATCACGCTGCTGAAACTGCCGTAATATTCCGGCGTGGCCAAGATGACTCCCGTGGCCTCTCCCACTTTCTGCTGGAGCTGTTTCGCATCCTTGGACGGTGGGTCGGTCCCAGGCGGTGGAAGATTCAATGTGGCAGGATCAATGACCTCGGTTGCGACCTTTGGGTGCTTCTTCAGTTCGTCAAGAACGAGGGCGATCGCCATACTCGTATAGTTGCCCGGACGCACGCTGCCGTTGATAATGACGATGTGAATCTTGTCGGATGAGCGCGCCATCGGTTCCTCCTGACACCAGAATTATTCCTCTTGTCTCCTCCGGCTGTTTGAACACCCACATCGCCGTACGAGACACCACCCGTTCGAACGGCTCCTGACACTACGCCTCAGCCCCTGTGTCGTTGCTCGCTTAAGCCGAGATGGAGCGCTTCGACATCCAGCTCCTGTTCCAAGCGATGCAGCACCTCATCGCTGATCGTGCCCTCATCCCGGAGCCGAATCAACGCCGAACGTTCGGCTGCCAAGGTCTCTTCTCTGAGCCGAAGAAAGGCTTCGCTCGTTTCTTTCTTACAATCAGGATCGATCTCGGCATCCGGCGAGAACCGCCGAAGACGCCCGCCATAATGTGATTTCAATTGCTCGACATGAGCCGGTTTCGTCCAGTCTTCCTTGGTCAATTCGTTCAGGCGTGACAATGCCGCGTCGGCCGCCTGGTGGCGAGCCTGCATTTCTTCCTCCTCTCCCTCCGAACCGCCGCTCACTCCGAGCGTCCGAATCAGCGGAGGCAACGTCAGCCCTTGGACGACCAACGTGGCAAGAATCACTGTAAAACTGAGGAGGATGATTTCAGACCGGAAGGGAAATGGTGTGCCGGTGCCGGTTGATACCGGCAACGCCATCGCGGCCGCCAAGGTCACAATGCCCCGCATGCCGGTCCAGGCCACCAAAAAAATATGAGGCCATGGCGGAAGAGGGTCTCGGGCGCGGAGCGTTGGGCTCAGGTATCGAGGGATTGTCGCGATCAAGGGAACCCATGCCAATCGAACGACGATGGCTGCCCCACTAATGAGCGTCCCGCCGATTGCGAGAGACCACAGTCGATCCGAGGGAACGGTCTCTCGGAGTGTGCCGAGCTGCAAACCGATCAGGATGAAGATCACACCGTTCAGCACGAAGACGACCAAATCCCACACGGCACGTCCATGGAGCCTGGTGATCGGCGCGACTACCTTGCTGAAGTATTGCCGTAGGTATAAGCCACCGGCAACGCAGGACAGTACGGCGGAGGCATGGATCACCTCGCCAATCACCCATGCCACGTAGGGAGCCAGTAACGTCGCCGCGATCTCGGTAAAGCTGTCTTCAATGGCGTGGAGTATCCATCGCGTGACCCATCCGACCACAACTCCGACCGCGACGCCCGCCACCGCTGCATACACAAATTCGAACAGCGCCTCTCCCACCACGAAACCGCCGACGACGACTGCTGCGACGGCGGCCTGATAGAGGACCAATGCCGTTGCGTCGTTGACGAGACTTTCGCCTTCCAGGATCGTGACGATCCGGCGCGGCATGTTGAGCCGTTTGCCGATGGCGGTGGCCGATACGGCGTCCGGTGGAGAAACGATGGCGCCGAGTGCGATTGCTTCAGCCCAACCGAACCCCAACACAGCATGGGCGACTCCGGCAACAGCCGCCGCGGTCGCCAGGACAAGCCCCACCGCCAAGAGTGAGATCGGACGGATGTTCCGGCGGAAATCTCGCCAGGACGTGAAATAGGCGGCCGCCCATAGGATCGGCGGCAGGAAGACCAAAAAGACCAGGTCGGGGTTGAGCGTGACCGTGGGCATCCCCGGGACAATGGCCAAGAGGAGCCCGCCGATCACCAGCAAAATCGGGTAAGGGATCAGAATTCGCTGTGCGACCGTCGTCAGAGCCAGGACGACGGCAAGCAGTAGAATAATGATCTCAAGCTGATGCAGGTTATCCATTCACCTGACGCAACCGAAAACCATCAAGGCGCAAGAGGCGCCCATCATTTTTCGATCTCAAAGTCGTCGTCCCTCCACCAACGCCATCCACCGTCCAATTCCATGACGGGATAGCCCTTGCCGGCAAACTCGACCGCCGCTGTCGCGGCGAGATGACAGACCTGCGAGTAGCAGTACAGGACATTGGTCTTGTCCTTGCGCAGGCCTTTCAACGTGGGCCATTGATCCTTGGGCAGATTGATCGCGCCAGGGATATGCCCTTCGGCGTAGTCTTCTGCAGCCCGCACATCGATCACGTTGACCTCGTGGTTCTTCATCATCCGTTCGAGTTCTACGGGACCGGTGGTAAACGCCATTTTCGCCTCGAAATAGACCTTTGCCTTCGCC
>JARFXR010000005.1 GCA_029194535.1 Nitrospira sp.
AACTTGACTGTCACCGCTGGAGGGGCGATCACCGACACCGGCAATCTCGTCGTCCCCGGCACGACGACCCTCACGGCCGGGGCGAACAACGTCACGCTCGACAACGCGAACAACTTCACCGGGGCAGTGTCGATCGTCAGCAGCAACAACGTCACGCTCAACGACATCAACGCGCTCGATCTCGGCGCTTCCACCATCAGCGGTACGCTGACCGTGACTGCCGGCGGCGCGCTCGCCCAATCCGGAGTGCTGGCGGTGACCGGCGCGACCACATTGACCGCGACCGCAGCCAGTAGCGATGTACTGTTGGCCACGCAGGCCAATAGTTTCGCCGGCCCCTTGTCGTTTGCCGGTACCCAGAGCAACTTCCGGGATGTCCAATTGCGCAACGTGAATGCCGGCGCGACGGTGCCGGCGCTGGCCGGCCTCACCAATCTGCGCAACCTCACCCTGACCTTCAATACTGCGCCGATGGTGCTACCCAGTTTGACCGCCAGCGGCAATCTCGCGGTCACGGCCGGGGGGCTGATCAGTCAAGCGGGGGCGCTCAGTGTGGCGGGCACGGCCAGCTTCGACACCACTGCTGCCGCGACGCTCGGCTCCGTGACCCTGGCAAATAGCAATGCCCTGACGCTCAACACCTCGACCGTGGGCGGCAACCTGACCGTGACGACCGGCGGCGGCGATCTGACCCTGCCGGTCGGGCAAACCCTCACGGTCGTCGGCGATGCCACGCTGACCCCGGCCGGGACCGTCAACCTCCTGGGCACCACCCGCATCGGCGGGACGCAATCGTCTGTCGGGGCCACCGGGTCCGCCTTCGTCTTAGGAGCGAACACGAATCTCAATACCCTGCCGTTGCCCGGCACCGGCAATATCACCGTCACCACCACCGGCACCACCGCCACCTTTGCCGGGCCCCCGCTGCTGCCGGCGGCCATGACCCTCAACAACGCGGCGAATAACTTCGGCGGCCCGGTCGCCGTGACCACCGCGGCCCCCGCGTTCACCGGCAGCACCACGAATACCTACAACCTGACCCAGAGCGCGCCGGTGACGTTGAATGTCGGCCAGAACCTGACCGTCACGGATCTCGGCGGGACGGCGGGGACTCGCGGGAACATCACGCTCACGAATGCGGCCAACAGCTTTGAGACCGTGCAGTTCACCGGCGGCAACATCGCCTGGGCCGAGACCGGGCCGGTCACGATCGGCAGCGTGAGCGCCAATGCCGGCGCGACTTCGACCGGCATCCTGGCGATGACGGCCACCGGCCCCATCACGCAAACCGGCGCGATCACGGCTGCGGGCCCCACCACACTGGCCGCCGGCGCCGCGAACACCATCACCCTGACCAACGCGGCCAACAACTTCAGCTCCGTCGGAATCACCAGTGGCAACAACGTGGCCCTCACG